>NZ_JBLQTS010000002.1:0-5696 GCF_048684915.1 Lysinibacillus sp. BNK-21
GCGACGTCCTACTCTCACAGGGGGAAGCCCCCAACTACCATCGGCGCTAAAGAGCTTAACTTCCGTGTTCGGTATGGGAACGGGTGTGACCTCTTTGCCATCATCACTAGACTTTGTTATTTAATTGAAAGATTTATTCTTTCAAAACTGGATAAACGGCGCATTGAATGTTTCAAACTTTTTTGGTTAAGTCCTCGATCGATTAGTATTCGTCAGCTCCATGTGTCACCACACTTCCACCTCGAACCTATCTACCTCATCGTCTTTGAGGGATCTTACTTACTTGCGTAATGGGAAATCTCATCTTGAGGGGGGCTTCATGCTTAGATGCTTTCAGCACTTATCCCGTCCACACATAGCTACCCAGCGATGCCTTTGGCAAGACAACTGGTACACCAGCGGTGTGTCCATCCCGGTCCTCTCGTACTAAGGACAGCTCCTCTCAAATTTCCTACGCCCACGACGGATAGGGACCGAACTGTCTCACGACGTTCTGAACCCAGCTCGCGTACCGCTTTAATGGGCGAACAGCCCAACCCTTGGGACCGACTACAGCCCCAGGATGCGATGAGCCGACATCGAGGTGCCAAACCTCCCCGTCGATGTGGACTCTTGGGGGAGATAAGCCTGTTATCCCCGGGGTAGCTTTTATCCGTTGAGCGATGGCCCTTCCATGCGGAACCACCGGATCACTAAGCCCGTCTTTCGACCCTGCTCGACTTGTAGGTCTCGCAGTCAAGCTCCCTTGTGCCTTTACACTCTACGAATGATTTCCAACCATTCTGAGGGAACCTTTGGGCGCCTCCGTTACCTTTTAGGAGGCGACCGCCCCAGTCAAACTGTCCGCCTGACACTGTCTCCTGCCCCGCTAAGGGGCATGGGTTAGAATTTCAATACAACCAGGGTAGTATCCCACCGACGCCTCCTTCGAAGCTGGCGCTCCGAGATCTCTGGCTCCTACCTATCCTGTACAAGTTGTACCAAAATTCAATATCAGGCTACAGTAAAGCTCCACGGGGTCTTTCCGTCCTGTCGCGGGTAACCTGCATCTTCACAGGTACTATAATTTCACCGAGTCTCTCGTTGAGACAGTGCCCAGATCGTTACGCCTTTCGTGCGGGTCGGAACTTACCCGACAAGGAATTTCGCTACCTTAGGACCGTTATAGTTACGGCCGCCGTTTACTGGGGCTTCAATTCGCAGCTTCGCTTGCGCTAACCACTCCTCTTAACCTTCCAGCACCGGGCAGGCGTCAGCCCCTATACGTCACCTTACGGTTTTGCAGAGACCTGTGTTTTTGCTAAACAGTCGCCTGGGCCTATTCACTGCGGCTCTCATGCGCTTGCACGCTCAAGAGCACCCCTTCTCCCGAAGTTACGGGGTCATTTTGCCGAGTTCCTTAACGAGAGTTCTCTCGCACACCTTAGGATTCTCTCCTCGACTACCTGTGTCGGTTTGCGGTACGGGCACCTCTCACCTCGATAGAGGCTTTTCTTGGCAGTGTGAAATCAGGAACTTCGTCCATACGGACTCGCCATCACAGCTCAACGTTACAGTGTGCGGATTTGCCTACACACACGCCTTACTGCTTGGACGCGCACAACCAACGGCGCGCTTACCCTATCCTACTGCGTCCCCCCATTTCTCAAACGGTGAGGAGGTGGTACAGGAATATCAACCTGTTGTCCATCGCCTACGCCTATCGGCCTCGGCTTAGGTCCCGACTAACCCTGAGCGGACGAGCCTTCCTCAGGAAACCTTAGTCATACGGTGGACGGGATTCTCACCCGTCTTTCGCTACTCATACCGGCATTCTCACTTCTAAGCGCTCCACCAGTCCTTCCGATCTGACTTCAACGCACTTAGAACGCTCTCCTACCACTGACATCGTAGATGTCAATCCACAGCTTCGGTGAATCGTTTAGCCCCGATACATTTTCGGCGCAGCGTCACTCGACCAGTGAGCTATTACGCACTCTTTAAATGATGGCTGCTTCTAAGCCAACATCCTGGTTGTCTGTGCAACGCCACATCCTTTTCCACTTAACGATTACTTTGGGACCTTAGCTGGTGGTCTGGGCTGTTTCCCTTTTGACTACGGATCTTATCACTCGCAGTCTGACTCCCGTGTATAAATATCTGGCATTCGGAGTTTGTCTGAATTCGGTAAACCGGGATGGCCCCCTAGTCCAAACAGTGCTCTACCTCCAGTATTCTCATCACGAGGCTAGCCCTAAAGCTATTTCGGAGAGAACCAGCTATCTCCAAGTTCGATTGGAATTTCTCCGCTACCCACACCTCATCCCCGCACTTTTCAACGTGCGTGGGTTCGGGCCTCCAGTAAGTGTTACCTCACCTTCACCCTGGACATGGGTAGATCACCTGGTTTCGGGTCTACGACCACGTACTATTTCGCCCTATTCAGACTCGCTTTCGCTGCGGCTCCGCCTTCTAAAGCTTAACCTTGCACGTAATCGTAACTCGCCGGTTCATTCTACAAAAGGCACGCTATCACCCATTAACGGGCTCTAACTACTTGTAGGCACACGGTTTCAGGATCTCTTTCACTCCCCTTCCGGGGTGCTTTTCACCTTTCCCTCACGGTACTGGTTCACTATCGGTCACTAGGTAGTATTTAGCCTTGGGAGATGGTCCTCCCGGATTCCGACGGAATTTCACGTGTTCCGCCGTACTCAGGATCCACTCAGGAGAGAACGAACTTTCGACTACAGGGCTTTTACCTGCTCTGGCGGACCTTTCCAAGTCGCTTCATCTAACTCGCTCTTTTGTAACTCCGTATAGAGTGTCCTACAACCCCAAGAGGCAAGCCTCTTGGTTTGGGCTCTTCCCGTTTCGCTCGCCGCTACTCAGGGAATCGATTTTTCTTTCTCTTCCTCCAGGTACTTAGATGTTTCAGTTCCCTGGGTCTGCCTTCAAGACGCTATGTATTCACGTCAAGATACTACGCGATTAAACGTAGTGGGTTCCCCCATTCGGAAATCTCCGGATCAAAGCTCACTTACAGCTCCCCGAAGCATATCGGTGTTAGTGCCGTCCTTCTTCGGCTCCTAGTGCCAAGGCATTCGCCGTGCGCCCTTAATAACTTAACCAAGTTATTAAGCCTATAAAAAACTTAAAAAATAAATGTGTTTGTTACAATTTCAATGTCGTTTTATCCAGTTTTCAAAGAACAAGTTTTGAAGTGTTTCATTCAGATAGAATGAACCTTCAAAACTGAACGCAAAACGTAATCTTACAAACCCAAGGTTTGTATTCCGAAATAATCCTTAGAAAGGAGGTGATCCAGCCGCACCTTCCGATACGGCTACCTTGTTACGACTTCACCCCAATCATCTATCCCACCTTCGGCGGCTGGCTCCAAAAGGTTACCTCACCGACTTCGGGTGTTACAAACTCTCGTGGTGTGACGGGCGGTGTGTACAAGGCCCGGGAACGTATTCACCGCGGCATGCTGATCCGCGATTACTAGCGATTCCGGCTTCATGTAGGCGAGTTGCAGCCTACAATCCGAACTGAGAACGACTTTATCGGATTAGCTCCCTCTCGCGAGTTGGCAACCGTTTGTATCGTCCATTGTAGCACGTGTGTAGCCCAGGTCATAAGGGGCATGATGATTTGACGTCATCCCCACCTTCCTCCGGTTTGTCACCGGCAGTCACCTTAGAGTGCCCAACTAAATGATGGCAACTAAGATCAAGGGTTGCGCTCGTTGCGGGACTTAACCCAACATCTCACGACACGAGCTGACGACAACCATGCACCACCTGTCACCGTTGCCCCCGAAGGGGAAACTATATCTCTACAGTGGTCAACGGGATGTCAAGACCTGGTAAGGTTCTTCGCGTTGCTTCGAATTAAACCACATGCTCCACCGCTTGTGCGGGCCCCCGTCAATTCCTTTGAGTTTCAGTCTTGCGACCGTACTCCCCAGGCGGAGTGCTTAATGCGTTAGCTGCAGCACTAAGGGGCGGAAACCCCCTAACACTTAGCACTCATCGTTTACGGCGTGGACTACCAGGGTATCTAATCCTGTTTGCTCCCCACGCTTTCGCGCCTCAGCGTCAGTTACAGACCAGAAAGTCGCCTTCGCCACTGGTGTTCCTCCAAATCTCTACGCATTTCACCGCTACACTTGGAATTCCACTTTCCTCTTCTGCACTCAAGTCCCCCAGTTTCCAATGACCCTCCACGGTTGAGCCGTGGGCTTTCACATCAGACTTAAAGGACCGCCTGCGCGCGCTTTACGCCCAATAATTCCGGACAACGCTTGCCACCTACGTATTACCGCGGCTGCTGGCACGTAGTTAGCCGTGGCTTTCTAATAAGGTACCGTCAAGGTACAGCCAGTTACTACTGTACTTGTTCTTCCCTTACAACAGAGTTTTACGATCCGAAAACCTTCTTCACTCACGCGGCGTTGCTCCATCAGGCTTTCGCCCATTGTGGAAGATTCCCTACTGCTGCCTCCCGTAGGAGTCTGGGCCGTGTCTCAGTCCCAGTGTGGCCGATCACCCTCTCAGGTCGGCTACGCATCGTCGCCTTGGTGAGCCGTTACCTCACCAACTAGCTAATGCGCCGCGGGCCCATCCTATAGCGACAGCCGAAACCGTCTTTCAGTCTTTCACCATGAAGCAAAAGAGATTATTCGGTATTAGCCCCGGTTTCCCGGAGTTATCCCAAACTATAGGGTAGGTTGCCCACGTGTTACTCACCCGTCCGCCGCTAACGTCAAAGGAGCAAGCTCCTTTTCTGTTCGCTCGACTTGCATGTATTAGGCACGCCGCCAGCGTTCGTCCTGAGCCAGGATCAAACTCTCCATAAAAGAAATTTGATTAGCTCAAATTTTGCTGGCATCATGTTTGATGTCCAAAATTGTGTTTCGTTCACTAGCAAAACTAGCTACTTAAAACTTTATTGATTACGTTTTGCTTGTTCAGTTTTCAAGGTTCATTGGTGGAGCCTAGCGGGATCGAACCGCTGACCTCCTGCGTGCAAGGCAGGCGCTCTCCCAGCTGAGCTAAGGCCCCATATTTTTATTTTTAGGAAATGGTCGGGAAGACAGGATTCGAACCTGCGACCCCTTGGTCCCAAACCAAGTGC
This sequence comes from Lysinibacillus sp. BNK-21, assembly GCF_048684915.1. Taxonomy (NCBI): domain Bacteria; kingdom Bacillati; phylum Bacillota; class Bacilli; order Caryophanales; family Bacillaceae; genus Lysinibacillus; species Lysinibacillus sp. BNK-21. The sequence goes on from NZ_JBLQTS010000002.1 coordinate 5,122, forward strand.
TCTACCAAGCTGAGCTACTTCCCGTTGTTCTTATGGCGCGCCCGACAGGAGTCGAACCCATAACCTTCTGATCCGTAGTCAGACGCTCTATCCAATTGAGCTACGGGCGCATGTTAATTAAAAAATGATGAGCCATGAAGGACTCGAACCTTCGACCCTCTGATTAAAAGTCAGATGCTCTACCAACTGAGCTAATGGCTCGTGAAATTAAAAATGGCTGGGGTACTAGGATTCGAACCTAGGCATGACGGAATCAAAATCCGTTGCCTTACCGCTTGGCTATACCCCAATTTTAAAATGGGGCGACTGATGGGAATCGAACCCACGAATGTCGGAACCACAATCCGATGCGTTAACCACTTCGCCACAATCGCCACTATATAGATTATATTAGCTGTATTATGAACGAGTACCTCAATACCTGGCAGGGGCAGTAGGAATCGAACCCACACCAAAGGTTTTGGAGACCTCTATTCTACCGTTGAACTATGCCCCTAAAATGGTGGAGGGGGACGGATTCGAACCGCCGAACCCTAAGGAGCGGATTTACAGTCCGCCGCGTTTAGCCACTTCGC
>NZ_JBLQTS010000003.1:0-24150 GCF_048684915.1 Lysinibacillus sp. BNK-21
GTGCTTCTACAACTTCCCACTCTGGTTGTTATGTCAACTAATCATGTATGGGGACTGTATAAAATTTTGGGCTATCGTGGTAATGGAATGGTATACTAGGGTATGTAACCCCCTTTTACCTTCTGCACAAGGTAGAGGGGGGTTATTTGTATTATCCAATTGATATTTATGGTTCAAAATGGAGAAACTTTAAAACACTATAAAACGTTATAATATTTGGAAAGTGGGTAATTTTATGGTAAGTTTACAAATTTATGATTTTATACACATTATTCTTGCTATTTTCACCATTTCATCACTTTTAATTACGTTTTTTATTTTTGTACAAAAAAAATCTAACCAAATTATTAATGGTATTACATTAGGTTTATTTTCTTTAATAACTATTGCAGTTTCAGCTATTACTGTAATAATAGCCGGCTATGTAGGCGACGAAATAAGTGAGGGTGGAGATAGTATTTCTTTAATTATGTTTATAATTATTTTGTTACTATGTATATTAAATGGATTTATTTATACAACACGTCTGAAAAAGTTCACATAAATTTAGTGGTTTTGAAAAAGTTAAAAAAAGCCCAGTTCTTTTCAAAAGAATTAGGCTTTTTTTTTTACTTATTTTTCGGATTACAAGCTTTTGCAACTACTTCATGATAATTGGTTGTTGTACGCCAAGGTTCTATATTCCAAGGATTTTTTAAACCTTTAATTGTATCAGCATGACAATGTAATTGTGCTTTCATATTTTGAGCACATGCTGAGTTACAATGAAGAGATGTAGTTCATGCCAGAACATTTTTATACATATCTAAATAATTCAAGCGTTATAAATCGTTTTTTTGCTTAGAACTATAAGGGTTTATCGGATTTTTTTAGGGTGGACAAAAAAAAAGCCTTCTGTTATCATGAAATTGTCGATATTTCAAAATTTACCAGTGTAATTTTGGGTTATTTGGTATTTAGAGTTAAATATTAACGTTTAAAGTTGTATAAAGCTTATTTTTGTAAAGCGAGGTTATGCCCGATGTGCAATTGGCGACGCTCGTTGAAAATCGCCTTCCAGAATAAGAAAATCATTCAAACGTTGAATGAGCGTGAAAAAGTAAAATGGGTTTTCTTAACGTTGACTATTCAAAATGTCGAAAGTGACATATTGAAAAATACTATGGATCAGATGGCTAAAGCATGGAATCGTTTTGCTGGTTATGCCAAATTTAAAAAGTCAGTTAAAGGCTATTTTCGGGCAATAGAAGTAACTCGGAACTGGGATAAAGAAAATGAATGGTATGGGACATATCATCCTCATTTTCGTGTGTTGCTTGCTGTGCCGAATAGCTATTTTAAGAAAAAGGATTTTTATATTACACAAGCTGATTGGACAAGTATGTGGCAACGTGCTATGAAGTTGGACTATAAACCAATGGTTCATGTAGCAACAGTGAAGCCTAAAAAGGAATCACCTGATTTTATGAAAGTGGAACAAGAAATGAAAAAAATAATTTCTGAACGAAATGCTATTTTTGAGGTTTCCAAGAATCCGGTAAAAGATACAGATGTAGTTCGTGGCGATAATGTCATACCTGAAAATGTTCGAATTGTTAAAGATTTAGATACAGCATTGGCGTATAAACGGTTGATTTCTTATGGTGGTCTGCTGAAGGAAATACATAAGGAATTAAATTTAGACGATGTGGAAGATGGGAGCATAATTCACTTTGATAATGACAATGATGAGTTTGCTAATGGTGCAGTAGATGTCATGGCATATTGGCATGTTGGATTAAATAATTATGTAATTGTAAAAAGTTAAGAAAAAGTAGACAGAATAAATTATATTTACCCTGCCCACTTTTAATTGTTTTACCAATTTGTATATACAGTTTCTAAATCTGCGTATCGGCCACCTGAAGCTGCTGTTGTAAAGTCATATGGGTGAATTAAACCACCTACATGTTTTGGTGCTATTATTGGATACGCTGTCCCGAAGTTATATGCTTGCCAAACTAATTTTGAGCAGTATGTTCTATCAAATGTATGGTTGCCACTTGTTATATCGTAAACTGCATCTTTATATTCTTTTACATAATTTTTAGCCCATTTCGCTGCATCTGCAGGAGATCCTTTGTATTGACTAGTAGGTCGTACAACTTTAGTGCTTTTTCCGTATCTACTATCAAACCAAGTTGATAGTTTTTCTTTTGTGGGATGAGCTCCTGGTCCTGAAATGTGAACATAATATGTACTATCAACTACTATAGCAGCATGTCCAGATAAACCTTTACAATCTGTTTTACAATTAGTTTCCTTTGTAACTAAGATATCTCCTGCTTTAGCTGCCGTTTTATTCGGATAATTATAAGCATGTGCTTCTAATGGTTTATAAGAAAACATTAGAAGTAAACCAAATAGTGAAAAGAACAGGCATGTAAATATTTTTTTTGTGTTCATTCTGTTATTCAACTCCATATCTATTTATTTTGAAAAGAGGTTATAAATTTGAAAAAATCCATAATTTTCCCTTCTATCCTTATTTTAATTATTTTAGTATTATTTTCAACTATTGAAATTTTTAACTTTTATGGTAATGAAAAAGCTGATGATATTGATAAAGGTGTAGCTTTAGAGTTGGAGAAAGATGTGCTCAATTATTTATCCAGTAAAGGTTATAAGGAAGATGAAATTTATAAAATTGAAGTGAAATACAATCCTAAAATAGGGAATGTCCCAGATGCATATTATGTTAACGTTATTTTTTTAGATGAAAAAGATGTGACTTATAAGTATGTTGTTATAAATGGTGATATAGTTCAATCTGGACTTTCAGGTAGTTCTGGTAAAGGCAAACATGAAGAATAAGTGGACGAAGAGTAGCAAAAGCTACTCTTTTTGTTTTTTGTGATGGCTAGATGGGAGATCGGTGAAGTGTAGCAGTTGTCCATCACAATTTGCTCCTTATCCTCCCTTTGGTCCTCAAGATACAAAAATAAAAATTAATTGAGATAACTGTCTAGAATTCGGCGTAGTGAAAGGACAAAAATTTTTAAAAGAAAAGAGCATAAGGGAAATCTGCTATCACTTGGGGTGATAGACTAGGCAGAGCCTAGTGTTTCGGTGTCCCCATAAAAAAGTGTGATTCTTCCTGTTTTCTTCCCGAAATTTATTATGTTCTTCCTGTTTTCTTCCTAGCTTTTTTGTTAAAATCAGGCCATTTATCATTCAAAAATAACCAGGTTATTTCTATAATGATTCATCTTCAATAGCATCTTTTTTCTTTTCACTAGAGCGAATCATTTCAATTTTCCCTATCAACTTCCCTTGTTTTGTTCGCCACTCCTAAACAATTTCACTTTCCAGTTACATTATTTCTCGTTGAACATTTGAATTCCCTAATTTTTTAAATGTTTTAAAGACCTCCCAAAATATATAAAGGTTGATAACGCATGCGTCAAAACTTAAAATTTAGAGTTAAGACGCATTTATGGGGGGGATAATTTGCTAAAGAGATTTTTTAAAAATGAAAAAAAAGAGGAACTATGGCGAGGGGGAAACCCAAATGGCCGTCCTAAATTAACCATCGATGAATTTAAACTGTCGTATTTAAAAGGTGCTGGGAAAAGTAATCGTGAAATTGCTCGAATACTAAGTGTTTCTGAAGCAACTATTAGGAGACGGTTGAAAGAACAAAAATAATTGGATACTCTATGTAGAAAACGTATAGGAACGAATAAACGTTTGTATAGAAAGCATGTAGAAATGCACTTTTTTATGGGGACACCGAAACACTAGGCTCTGCCTAGTCTATCACCCCAAGTGATAGCAGATTTTCCTTATGCTCTTTCTTTTCTCATAATCTAAATACACTGGTGGACATCATTAGTATCACAATGATAGATTAAGGATTTTTCCTACATAGGTGAGATCTCAATCGGTAGATTGCTTGCAGCGTTAAGCTCCATAGTAGATTTGCTAGCAAATCCATTTGCGCTCCCAGCGCAAAAACGGGCGGAGATTATATGGCACACTCCGATAACAAAGCGCGGAAAGTTGAAGTACACAAAGGATGATTGGGAACAATTTGATGCAAAGGCAGAGAAGAATCGCTCACTTTTTTTACGCGAAATGATTGTAAAAACGTTGAATGAAGATACACAAGTCTAGAAAGAGTAACTTTATATAAATAAATAGAGTAACTCTAAATAATAAAAGTAACTTTATTATAAAAGTGCGCTTCATGATAAACAGCTGTTTATCATGAAACTTCTTTTTTATATTGCTAATAAGTAAAGCTCTCGTCGAAAAGATTGAGAGCTTACTTTTTTAATATTTTTTATGGAAAGGGAAAAATATAACTATTAATAACATTCCTAAATACAGAGGATACTTTAAAAATTCATTTGTTGAATATCCTAATAAATAAGTCATACCTATTAACATCATTACTATACCAATTGCAAACAAACCAAGTCTTATTTTTTTCTTCACACATTTCCCTCCAAATTTAAAATTCTATTCTACCTCATTTTTGAGCTTGCCTCTTTTAGTTTAAGTAATATCGATTGTTGCGAGGCCTAAATAAGTCGGCTCTACTAACCTTATAACTAATTTTAGAGGTGTTTTTCCTCCTGCTCTTTCTCTTATTTAAAAATATGGTATCAAAAAGGGACAGCTTTATGCTGTCCCTTTTAAACTTTTAGTTCAAAAAATAGAAAAAGTCTATTAGCTATCGGATTTTTCGTTCTTAAAATAATTAATTTAATGGAATGGTTGATTTTAAGGTTAATACATTCCCTTTGTATAACAGATGTACATCAAAAACAATAAAAGGAGTGTTTTATTTATGGCTAGTGCTGTCATTGATGCAAATATTGCAGTAACAGGTGTTACAAAAAATACTAATGGAACAATTAAAGTAACTTATAAAGTAAAGGTGAAAGATGCAGGGAAAACAGGCATTTCTATTGGCTACGAATGGCCAAGTAATTATCGATTAAGTGATAGTAGCTTTACAACAGTAGCTAATACTGTTGGTACTCATACTATTACCCTACCTAAACCAAAAGTTAATGCTATTGGAACTCAAAATGTTGTCGCTAAACTTTCAGGAAGATACACGGAGAGCAAACATCTTAAGTCAGTATTTAATTATCCTGATAAAAAAGAAGTAACATATCATGAGGTTAGTAAATTAGATGCTGGAGCTGAATACTTTGTAGTTGTAGGTTTAGGTGCCGCAATTGAGTATTACTTCAAAAAAAGTAAAATTGGATTCGTTTTAGGCAAAGCATATTTGGGATTCATCACTTATTATGGTCTCACTAGTGTTGGTGTAATTGAAGATTTCCCACCAGCAGTTGTAGGACAGTATCTAAAGGTTACAACTTGGTATTCTTCTCAAGGATTCCATGTGAAAACGGAAATTTGGGCAAATAAGTCTTCGTTCGATAAAAAGGCAAAAGCCATTTATGTTGGAACAGCAGTTTCTAAATGGTAAAACTTTGTTTACAGTCTCAGACTGTAAACAAAGTTGAACAAGTATCATAGTATGCAAAATTTTATACCAGCCAGTAAAACAGCCTCAAAACGTTGGCAAACCAACAATGTATAAAATGCTGCATATACAATAACTTGTGATTTAAATGAAAAGGCAGTAATGACAAGGTTCCCTTATCGTTACTGCCTTTTTCTAATGTTATGTAAAGTGAAAATGTATGGACATAAATAATTTTTTTAAACTTTTTTTGAAAAAAGGTTGTTAAATCGAAATGAAATTACCTTTATAGAGTGTTAGATGGTTAGCCAATCATAACAAATAAAAAATTACCTATTTAGGAGGAATTACATTATGGCTTCATTTATTCTTGGTACTCGAAAAGGTGCTTCTACAACATTCACGTATCCACGCGCGGGTATGCTACAGTTGGATTATGTAATGGGTCTAGCTGTACAATATTTACAAACTAAAACAGCAGAGTCTACTATGGCAAATGGTTTGTCTCGTGTTGAAATGGCGGGAGCTTTAGGAGATGTTTTTGGCACTTCAAGTAATACAACGATTGCCAATCGTATCGCAGTGCATATTTGGCCTGAAACAAGTGTGCGACAAGCCTTTGCAAGTGCTGCTCAAGCTGGTCGTAATAATATCAAGTCAATTCACAATAACGTTGAATCGGGTGGTTACAAATCTGTCACTGTTAAGGTTTCTTACACAGAAGTGTACAACCTTGCAACAGGACGTACTGTTTTGACAGTTATTGATTCTGCTTCGGCTACTTCATACAATAAATAATATCGTACAAATTTAAAAAACCTGCTTGTTTAACAGCAGGTTTTTTTGTTATTGAATCCCCTTTAAAGCATCGAAAAATTCATCATCACCGTTTAGAATCGTATATTCATAAAGGAATTTATCTTCTGTTTTAGTTGAATCGTTATCTAAATCTAGAAATGCAATTTGTTTTTTCTTTTCGGATACGTGCAATCCATATCCTTTATTTGATTCGATGTCGATAGCATAATCAATATCTTCATACGGAGTTGCACCGAGTGTTTTTTGTACTTGTAAGTTGTTTATCGCATTCATAATTTGTTTTTGTTGTTTTTCGTCTGTGACATTTACTCTATCAGGATTTAGCGGTTCTGATTCAATAATACGGATGTTTAAAGAAGTTGGTTTTTCATTTAAATTGGCATCATCAAAAATCTCTGCTACTGTATAAACTTTTTCAAATTCAGCTTTAGCAATGGCTTCTTGTTTTTTTAATTCTTTATTTTCATATACATCCCATCCCATTAATCCAATAACGACGGCAAGAACACTAATTGTTATGAAGATACGTTTCCGCATGTTTTTCCCCCTATTTCTTTTTGTAATTAAATTATACCAAAATTTGTATCGAACTGTTGTATCCAGTTTCGTTATATAAATTAGCAGAAAAATAAAATTCAGATTTTTTAAAAAAGTTGTTGATTTGAAATGGATTTCCCTTTATAGAGTGTTAGCTAACAAAAAACAAACAATAGGGGGAATTAAAATGGGTCTTTATTCAGACACAAGAACGGTTGATGCAACTGTAGCACAACTCTCAGAAATGGTTCGTGCACAAAAGAAAGTAATAGATTTGCTTGAAAGTAAGAATATAAGTAAATCTATCATAACAGACACATACAATTCATACGGGGGAGCTGTTTTAGGACTTGTATTTGTAGCAAGCACAGCGGCTTCTGTAGCAGCAGGGTTTATGAGTCTGTTAACAAGCTTGAACGCTGCTGAAAAATCATGGTTGTTGAACGATGTAAACACGGGATACACACAGCTTTTAGAAACTTACTTCATGATGACTAATGGTAGTTGGGTTAAATGTAATATGACACTTACGGTTAACGTTGAACGTCCTAATTACAAATTTGCCTTTATCAAGTCTCGAAAATTAAATAGCTTGACAACTCCTGGTGGACAAGTAACATATCCAGCTTAAAAAAAAAGGCACTTACAATTGAGTAAGTGCCTTTTATTTTGTTGCATCTTTTAAAATAGTGAAGAAATCGCTATCGTTTACGATGGCATAATTTTCTCGATTATTAACAATATGCAGTGACTTTTTGTCTGAAATAAGATACATTGTATAACCTGTATTTAATGAAATCGTTATTCGGTAATCATACTCACTGGGTTTTATTGTTGTTTTAGCAAATTTTGCATTCTGAAAAGCTTGTATAAGCTTTTTTTGCGTTTCTTCTGGAATTTCAATTTGTGTATATATATCTTTTTTATTTGTATCAATGGTATGAACGGTTATAGTCTGCTTTTCCACATTAAAATCAGCGTTTTCGAATATCTCCGTTGCAGAGTATTCAGCATTTTTTATATCTGTTGTAGAGTGGTCAACGTGTTTTAATATATCTGTTGTGGAGTCGCTTTGGTCTTTTTTTGTAATTAAAAAGCCAACAGCGATGACGATTACAAGTAAAAACAATATAATTATATTTTTTTTCATATAGACCCCCTCTTTTTCTATTAACAGAATTATAACAAATTTTAGAAATTAATGAGTTTTTTTAAGGATTTTTGAAAAATGGTTGTCAAACTGTCTATAGATTTACCTTTAATAAAGAAAGGAGGGGTTCGATGGGAGAATATGAATTTTTAATTGGTTTGATTAGCAACACAGGCTTTCCGATTGTCGCTTTTTTACTGATCTTTTGGAAGTTCGATAAATCACTAGGATTGCTTGCAGAAGCTGTGAATAATAACACGAATGCAGTTCAATTATTATTACAAAAAGAAAACCAAGAAAAAAAATAAGTAATTAAATTGTTACAATAATAAATGATATTTCTTTCTATTTTTTTGATGTTAAATTTGTAAAATGAACATAATTATGGATGTGAATTTTCTTTTTTTGCCCTAAAATAGAACATATGTTTCTTTTTTGGATAGGAGTTGATTTTTTGATTCAAAATCGTCTATTAAAATCTTTTTTAGAAAATGAAAAAGTAAGCAAGCTGTATAAAAGTTATTTAGAGAATCCTGCCCCTCATACGAGAGACACTATTGAAAAATTATTTAAAATCCACGTTCGAAAAATTCAATTACTTAGTTATTTTTCCCATGTTTTGTATTTTGAATCTCAAAGATATGACAAACAAATCCGTTATAATAACCAAGTTAATCAGTTAACGTTAGATAAAGGCATTAACGATGGTGAAAACAAATTTATTGATTTAATTCCCGATGAAAGTATTGATGATTCTGAGTGGATACATTCTGCCTTCACTCATTTGGAAGTAATTTTCGAGGACAAGCAACTATATAATATTGTTTCGAAATTAGGACCAAAAAAGAAATATATATTGCATTCTATTTTTGTAGATAATCTCACGGAAGAAGAAATTTCAAAAAAATTAGGTACTTCAAAACAAGCTGTCAATAAAGCTAAAAACCAGGCTTTTCAAAAGATTAGGCTGGAGTATTCAAAAAAATCGAGGTGATGTTGATGCCAATAAATGAATTAAGTGAATTAAGAAGTATGGCATTCCAACAGGAGGTTCTAGATATGTTGCAGCCTAAAATTAAATCAGTTTTACATCAGACCAGTTTTCAAAATAGGATGGATTTAGAACAGGAAATTTCGTTAATGATCATTAGGGTTGTTAAAACAAAACAATTTAGAAAAGTACCTTCGTTTTTCGAACTTATTGAAAGTGAAAAAATTATATAAAAACGCTCCACTCTTTTTTCTCCGGAAATGGACAGCAGTTGTACCGTTACCTGGAGAAAAGTAATAGTATTATTAGTTAACTAATATAAACTAATATATTAGAAACTATTAGGAGAGTGAATAGTATGTGGGAGCTGACAAAAGACAACAACGTTTCCGAGCTTATTGCGAGTAAAAAATCGTTAAAAGAGCTTAGAAAGTTTTTAAATACACGTGATACAACCATAAGAGAAGTATTTAATTCATTAGGGTACTTCTATAATAAATCGCAACATGAATGGCAACGTGACGCCAATTTTCCGGATAAAGATATGACTTTTAATGAAGCATTGGCACAGTTAAAAGCAGTATCACCAAAGCAAACTCCTAAAGTGAATAGAAAACTAATAGAAGTTAATAAAGAGCTAATAAAAACTAATAAAGAACTAATAGAAACTAATAAAGAGGTAGCCGTCACCATTCCTAATAATGAACTAATAGAAACTAATAGTCAGCAAAACCTAGAGGTTTTGAACGCCATTGGCCTGTCAGAAAACGAGTTTCATGTGTTAAAAAAGATGATTCAAGAACGCATTCAGCAAGAGGATCAGCATGAACAGTTACCAATTTTTAATGAGATTGCGAAATTAAATACCAGAAGTAGAAAAAATAAAACGTATTACATTTCAGAGGAGTTAGTGGCAGAAGTAGATCGTGTGGCAGATGAGTTAAATATAAAAAAATCACAGTTAGTTGAGGTTGCACTATTAGAATTTTTCAAGCGTCATGGCTCTATTCAATAAACTAATAGAAACTAATAGTCAGAGAATATATTTACAAGTTACGAACTTTAGCGTATGGTAAGAATAACTAAATCGAACGTAAAAAAGCCATTCCACAGTGACTAACATCGGATTGCCGTCCTTTGTTAATCGCCTTATCGTACCGAAACTACGATGCAGCTTATCGTGAAATGACTTATTTTTTACTGTTAGATGATACATAGTATCTATATATGTCATTCTAGTATGAATTAGACGACATTTCAACAGTTAATTAAAAGGTCATTCAAGATTATTCTTTAATCTAAAGCGTTTTGCATCGTTAAGACACGATGTGAAACGCTTTTTTGCTTCAAAAAGGGGCAACTACCATGAAAAATAAACTAAAAACTACACCAAACCAAGCAGTCCAAACATTTATTACATACGGCAATCAAAAAGGAGACCGGCAACTCAAAGAAGATCGCCTGCAGCAACTAGAAGAAACTTTGGCAGCACAAGGTATTTATCCTGGGGAGAAAGTACATAGAGTGTTAGAAAAATTGATTTATGACCTTACATACAACGGCATTATCAAAGTAAGCCGAGAGCATTTAAGTAAAAAATTAGAGGTTGGATTCAATACAATCTCAACAGCTTTCAAGTATATGGAGCAATCCAAGCTATTTATCCTGTCCAGAAACAAATCCGGAAAGACGAATAGTGGTTGTCGTGTCATTGTGGATGTGCAGCACGTTAATTTTGAAAGCATTTTAAGCGAAGTTTTTCATCTAAATGCGTATGAAATTGCAATCGTAAAAGATGAATTTAAACAACCAAATAAACATCAAAATAAACATCAGGATTTGGCTCAAAACACTGTTATATCAACGCTGAATGGCTCAAATTCGACTCTTAACTATAATAACCAAATTAAAACAATAAAAGATATAAAGACGTCTACTAAGCATGCGTCTGATAAGAAAAGTACTCTTTACAATCGTTTAAAAGACCTTTATCAAGCCCGTACAGGCTCTTTAGAGGGCTTTAAAGCCTTTGTGGGTGTTATCTATGGGTCGTTGAAAAAAATCAAAGCAGAGGACAAGCTAGGGCTATATCACGGCCATTTAGAAACAATCATGTATCAATCCTTAGATGCAGCCATTTCAGCGAGCGATCAATACGTGAAAACCAACCGTTTAGCCTTACTAAGTGCCATTATTCGCAACAAAATCAACGATTTAACGGTTTCGAATGCATCTACAGGGTCAGAAAAAGAGAAAACTAGAAAAGTAGAAGTAGTCCCAGCATGGTTTACGACGCGTCATGAGCAAGAAGAAGAAGTAACCGAAGAAAAGAAAGCCTATTTTGCACAAGAACGTGAGCGAATTTTGGCCAAGTTACGGGATCTTTAATCCAATGAGGAATGGTGAAAAATCATACCTCTAGTTTACTGTGCTCATTTTTACTATTGAAGATAGGAGTGGAAAGAAACATGCAAAAAAATAACGCATTGTTAGGAGTTCATATTCGAAGTAAAAAAGAGGCAGCAGTATTAAAGCTGCATCACAAACAATATATATGGCTTATTCCAGAACATTTAATGGAGTTGAATATCCAACCAGGAGATATTGTAGCAGTTGGAAAAGGTGCTCCCGTTCTAGTGATGGCTGTTTTTAGAGATGATACAGAATCTCATAAATATATCTATAGGTTCTTAGAAAGATCTCCACAATCTTCGGAGAAATTAATGAAGATTTAATAAACATTTTCCTTTCTAGTTTGATGGAAAAATCAAATTAGAGGCCATTAACGTTTGTTTTAAGATGCTTATTTTATTTTTGCCTTATTTAACTTCATGTTTTAATTTCAAAAGGCTTAAAAAGCTCGTAAGAAGCTTAGAGAGTCGAACCTCCAAAGATTGGCATTGAATTTGGGTCTTATCGAACACCCCTTTCCGACTTACTAATTGATGTGATGTTGAAAAGAGATTTTATGCAAAGTTTTATACAACATTTTCATCGAATTTCGGACGGTTTTTGCCTATTTCACAATGATGTATAAAAAATGTATAGCAATTTTGAGGCGTGTCATTACAAGAACATTGTAATGACGGGCTTTTTCGTGCTTCTACAACTTCCCACTCTGGTTGTTATGTCAACTAATCATGTATGGGGACTGTATAAAATTTTGGGCTATCGTGGTAATGGAATGGTATACTAGGGTATGTAACCCCCTTTTACCTTCTGCACAAGGTAGAGGGGGGTTATTTGTATTATCCAATTGATATTTATGGTTCAAAATGGAGAAACTTTAAAACACTATAAAACGTTATAATATTTGGAAAGTGGGTAATTTTATGGTAAGTTTACAAATTTATGATTTTATACACATTATTCTTGCTATTTTCACCATTTCATCACTTTTAATTACGTTTTTTATTTTTGTACAAAAAAAATCTAACCAAATTATTAATGGTATTACATTAGGTTTATTTTCTTTAATAACTATTGCAGTTTCAGCTATTACTGTAATAATAGCCGGCTATGTAGGCGACGAAATAAGTGAGGGTGGAGATAGTATTTCTTTAATTATGTTTATAATTATTTTGTTACTATGTATATTAAATGGATTTATTTATACAACACGTCTGAAAAAGTTCACATAAATTTAGTGGTTTTGAAAAAGTTAAAAAAAGCCCAGTTCTTTTCAAAAGAATTAGGCTTTTTTTTTTACTTATTTTTCGGATTACAAGCTTTTGCAACTACTTCATGATAATTGGTTGTTGTACGCCAAGGTTCTATATTCCAAGGATTTTTTAAACCTTTAATTGTATCAGCATGACAATGTAATTGTGCTTTCATATTTTGAGCACATGCTGAGTTACAATGAAGAGATGTAGTTCATGCCAGAACATTTTTATACATATCTAAATAATTCAAGCGTTATAAATCGTTTTTTTGCTTAGAACTATAAGGGTTTATCGGATTTTTTTAGGGTGGACAAAAAAAAAGCCTTCTGTTATCATGAAATTGTCGATATTTCAAAATTTACCAGTGTAATTTTGGGTTATTTGGTATTTAGAGTTAAATATTAACGTTTAAAGTTGTATAAAGCTTATTTTTGTAAAGCGAGGTTATGCCCGATGTGCAATTGGCGACGCTCGTTGAAAATCGCCTTCCAGAATAAGAAAATCATTCAAACGTTGAATGAGCGTGAAAAAGTAAAATGGGTTTTCTTAACGTTGACTATTCAAAATGTCGAAAGTGACATATTGAAAAATACTATGGATCAGATGGCTAAAGCATGGAATCGTTTTGCTGGTTATGCCAAATTTAAAAAGTCAGTTAAAGGCTATTTTCGGGCAATAGAAGTAACTCGGAACTGGGATAAAGAAAATGAATGGTATGGGACATATCATCCTCATTTTCGTGTGTTGCTTGCTGTGCCGAATAGCTATTTTAAGAAAAAGGATTTTTATATTACACAAGCTGATTGGACAAGTATGTGGCAACGTGCTATGAAGTTGGACTATAAACCAATGGTTCATGTAGCAACAGTGAAGCCTAAAAAGGAATCACCTGATTTTATGAAAGTGGAACAAGAAATGAAAAAAATAATTTCTGAACGAAATGCTATTTTTGAGGTTTCCAAGAATCCGGTAAAAGATACAGATGTAGTTCGTGGCGATAATGTCATACCTGAAAATGTTCGAATTGTTAAAGATTTAGATACAGCATTGGCGTATAAACGGTTGATTTCTTATGGTGGTCTGCTGAAGGAAATACATAAGGAATTAAATTTAGACGATGTGGAAGATGGGAGCATAATTCACTTTGATAATGACAATGATGAGTTTGCTAATGGTGCAGTAGATGTCATGGCATATTGGCATGTTGGATTAAATAATTATGTAATTGTAAAAAGTTAAGAAAAAGTAGACAGAATAAATTATATTTACCCTGCCCACTTTTAATTGTTTTACCAATTTGTATATACAGTTTCTAAATCTGCGTATCGGCCACCTGAAGCTGCTGTTGTAAAGTCATATGGGTGAATTAAACCACCTACATGTTTTGGTGCTATTATTGGATACGCTGTCCCGAAGTTATATGCTTGCCAAACTAATTTTGAGCAGTATGTTCTATCAAATGTATGGTTGCCACTTGTTATATCGTAAACTGCATCTTTATATTCTTTTACATAATTTTTAGCCCATTTCGCTGCATCTGCAGGAGATCCTTTGTATTGACTAGTAGGTCGTACAACTTTAGTGCTTTTTCCGTATCTACTATCAAACCAAGTTGATAGTTTTTCTTTTGTGGGATGAGCTCCTGGTCCTGAAATGTGAACATAATATGTACTATCAACTACTATAGCAGCATGTCCAGATAAACCTTTACAATCTGTTTTACAATTAGTTTCCTTTGTAACTAAGATATCTCCTGCTTTAGCTGCCGTTTTATTCGGATAATTATAAGCATGTGCTTCTAATGGTTTATAAGAAAACATTAGAAGTAAACCAAATAGTGAAAAGAACAGGCATGTAAATATTTTTTTTGTGTTCATTCTGTTATTCAACTCCATATCTATTTATTTTGAAAAGAGGTTATAAATTTGAAAAAATCCATAATTTTCCCTTCTATCCTTATTTTAATTATTTTAGTATTATTTTCAACTATTGAAATTTTTAACTTTTATGGTAATGAAAAAGCTGATGATATTGATAAAGGTGTAGCTTTAGAGTTGGAGAAAGATGTGCTCAATTATTTATCCAGTAAAGGTTATAAGGAAGATGAAATTTATAAAATTGAAGTGAAATACAATCCTAAAATAGGGAATGTCCCAGATGCATATTATGTTAACGTTATTTTTTTAGATGAAAAAGATGTGACTTATAAGTATGTTGTTATAAATGGTGATATAGTTCAATCTGGACTTTCAGGTAGTTCTGGTAAAGGCAAACATGAAGAATAAGTGGACGAAGAGTAGCAAAAGCTACTCTTTTTGTTTTTTGTGATGGCTAGATGGGAGATCGGTGAAGTGTAGCAGTTGTCCATCACAATTTGCTCCTTATCCTCCCTTTGGTCCTCAAGATACAAAAATAAAAATTAATTGAGATAACTGTCTAGAATTCGGCGTAGTGAAAGGACAAAAATTTTTAAAAGAAAAGAGCATAAGGGAAATCTGCTATCACTTGGGGTGATAGACTAGGCAGAGCCTAGTGTTTCGGTGTCCCCATAAAAAAGTGTGATTCTTCCTGTTTTCTTCCCGAAATTTATTATGTTCTTCCTGTTTTCTTCCTAGCTTTTTTGTTAAAATCAGGCCATTTATCATTCAAAAATAACCAGGTTATTTCTATAATGATTCATCTTCAATAGCATCTTTTTTCTTTTCACTAGAGCGAATCATTTCAATTTTCCCTATCAACTTCCCTTGTTTTGTTCGCCACTCCTAAACAATTTCACTTTCCAGTTACATTATTTCTCGTTGAACATTTGAATTCCCTAATTTTTTAAATGTTTTAAAGACCTCCCAAAATATATAAAGGTTGATAACGCATGCGTCAAAACTTAAAATTTAGAGTTAAGACGCATTTATGGGGGGGATAATTTGCTAAAGAGATTTTTTAAAAATGAAAAAAAAGAGGAACTATGGCGAGGGGGAAACCCAAATGGCCGTCCTAAATTAACCATCGATGAATTTAAACTGTCGTATTTAAAAGGTGCTGGGAAAAGTAATCGTGAAATTGCTCGAATACTAAGTGTTTCTGAAGCAACTATTAGGAGACGGTTGAAAGAACAAAAATAATTGGATACTCTATGTAGAAAACGTATAGGAACGAATAAACGTTTGTATAGAAAGCATGTAGAAATGCACTTTTTTATGGGGACACCGAAACACTAGGCTCTGCCTAGTCTATCACCCCAAGTGATAGCAGATTTTCCTTATGCTCTTTCTTTTCTCATAATCTAAATACACTGGTGGACATCATTAGTATCACAATGATAGATTAAGGATTTTTCCTACATAGGTGAGATCTCAATCGGTAGATTGCTTGCAGCGTTAAGCTCCATAGTAGATTTGCTAGCAAATCCATTTGCGCTCCCAGCGCAAAAACGGGCGGAGATTATATGGCACACTCCGATAACAAAGCGCGGAAAGTTGAAGTACACAAAGGATGATTGGGAACAATTTGATGCAAAGGCAGAGAAGAATCGCTCACTTTTTTTACGCGAAATGATTGTAAAAACGTTGAATGAAGATACACAAGTCTAGAAAGAGTAACTTTATATAAATAAATAGAGTAACTCTAAATAATAAAAGTAACTTTATTATAAAAGTGCGCTTCATGATAAACAGCTGTTTATCATGAAACTTCTTTTTTATATTGCTAATAAGTAAAGCTCTCGTCGAAAAGATTGAGAGCTTACTTTTTTAATATTTTTTATGGAAAGGGAAAAATATAACTATTAATAACATTCCTAAATACAGAGGATACTTTAAAAATTCATTTGTTGAATATCCTAATAAATAAGTCATACCTATTAACATCATTACTATACCAATTGCAAACAAACCAAGTCTTATTTTTTTCTTCACACATTTCCCTCCAAATTTAAAATTCTATTCTACCTCATTTTTGAGCTTGCCTCTTTTAGTTTAAGTAATATCGATTGTTGCGAGGCCTAAATAAGTCGGCTCTACTAACCTTATAACTAATTTTAGAGGTGTTTTTCCTCCTGCTCTTTCTCTTATTTAAAAATATGGTATCAAAAAGGGACAGCTTTATGCTGTCCCTTTTAAACTTTTAGTTCAAAAAATAGAAAAAGTCTATTAGCTATCGGATTTTTCGTTCTTAAAATAATTAATTTAATGGAATGGTTGATTTTAAGGTTAATACATTCCCTTTGTATAACAGATGTACATCAAAAACAATAAAAGGAGTGTTTTATTTATGGCTAGTGCTGTCATTGATGCAAATATTGCAGTAACAGGTGTTACAAAAAATACTAATGGAACAATTAAAGTAACTTATAAAGTAAAGGTGAAAGATGCAGGGAAAACAGGCATTTCTATTGGCTACGAATGGCCAAGTAATTATCGATTAAGTGATAGTAGCTTTACAACAGTAGCTAATACTGTTGGTACTCATACTATTACCCTACCTAAACCAAAAGTTAATGCTATTGGAACTCAAAATGTTGTCGCTAAACTTTCAGGAAGATACACGGAGAGCAAACATCTTAAGTCAGTATTTAATTATCCTGATAAAAAAGAAGTAACATATCATGAGGTTAGTAAATTAGATGCTGGAGCTGAATACTTTGTAGTTGTAGGTTTAGGTGCCGCAATTGAGTATTACTTCAAAAAAAGTAAAATTGGATTCGTTTTAGGCAAAGCATATTTGGGATTCATCACTTATTATGGTCTCACTAGTGTTGGTGTAATTGAAGATTTCCCACCAGCAGTTGTAGGACAGTATCTAAAGGTTACAACTTGGTATTCTTCTCAAGGATTCCATGTGAAAACGGAAATTTGGGCAAATAAGTCTTCGTTCGATAAAAAGGCAAAAGCCATTTATGTTGGAACAGCAGTTTCTAAATGGTAAAACTTTGTTTACAGTCTCAGACTGTAAACAAAGTTGAACAAGTATCATAGTATGCAAAATTTTATACCAGCCAGTAAAACAGCCTCAAAACGTTGGCAAACCAACAATGTATAAAATGCTGCATATACAATAACTTGTGATTTAAATGAAAAGGCAGTAATGACAAGGTTCCCTTATCGTTACTGCCTTTTTCTAATGTTATGTAAAGTGAAAATGTATGGACATAAATAATTTTTTTAAACTTTTTTTGAAAAAAGGTTGTTAAATCGAAATGAAATTACCTTTATAGAGTGTTAGATGGTTAGCCAATCATAACAAATAAAAAATTACCTATTTAGGAGGAATTACATTATGGCTTCATTTATTCTTGGTACTCGAAAAGGTGCTTCTACAACATTCACGTATCCACGCGCGGGTATGCTACAGTTGGATTATGTAATGGGTCTAGCTGTACAATATTTACAAACTAAAACAGCAGAGTCTACTATGGCAAATGGTTTGTCTCGTGTTGAAATGGCGGGAGCTTTAGGAGATGTTTTTGGCACTTCAAGTAATACAACGATTGCCAATCGTATCGCAGTGCATATTTGGCCTGAAACAAGTGTGCGACAAGCCTTTGCAAGTGCTGCTCAAGCTGGTCGTAATAATATCAAGTCAATTCACAATAACGTTGAATCGGGTGGTTACAAATCTGTCACTGTTAAGGTTTCTTACACAGAAGTGTACAACCTTGCAACAGGACGTACTGTTTTGACAGTTATTGATTCTGCTTCGGCTACTTCATACAATAAATAATATCGTACAAATTTAAAAAACCTGCTTGTTTAACAGCAGGTTTTTTTGTTATTGAATCCCCTTTAAAGCATCGAAAAATTCATCATCACCGTTTAGAATCGTATATTCATAAAGGAATTTATCTTCTGTTTTAGTTGAATCGTTATCTAAATCTAGAAATGCAATTTGTTTTTTCTTTTCGGATACGTGCAATCCATATCCTTTATTTGATTCGATGTCGATAGCATAATCAATATCTTCATACGGAGTTGCACCGAGTGTTTTTTGTACTTGTAAGTTGTTTATCGCATTCATAATTTGTTTTTGTTGTTTTTCGTCTGTGACATTTACTCTATCAGGATTTAGCGGTTCTGATTCAATAATACGGATGTTTAAAGAAGTTGGTTTTTCATTTAAATTGGCATCATCAAAAATCTCTGCTACTGTATAAACTTTTTCAAATTCAGCTTTAGCAATGGCTTCTTGTTTTTTTAATTCTTTATTTTCATATACATCCCATCCCATTAATCCAATAACGACGGCAAGAACACTAATTGTTATGAAGATACGTTTCCGCATGTTTTTCCCCCTATTTCTTTTTGTAATTAAATTATACCAAAATTTGTATCGAACTGTTGTATCCAGTTTCGTTATATAAATTAGCAGAAAAATAAAATTCAGATTTTTTAAAAAAGTTGTTGATTTGAAATGGATTTCCCTTTATAGAGTGTTAGCTAACAAAAAACAAACAATAGGGGGAATTAAAATGGGTCTTTATTCAGACACAAGAACGGTTGATGCAACTGTAGCACAACTCTCAGAAATGGTTCGTGCACAAAAGAAAGTAATAGATTTGCTTGAAAGTAAGAATATAAGTAAATCTATCATAACAGACACATACAATTCATACGGGGGAGCTGTTTTAGGACTTGTATTTGTAGCAAGCACAGCGGCTTCTGTAGCAGCAGGGTTTATGAGTCTGTTAACAAGCTTGAACGCTGCTGAAAAATCATGGTTGTTGAACGATGTAAACACGGGATACACACAGCTTTTAGAAACTTACTTCATGATGACTAATGGTAGTTGGGTTAAATGTAATATGACACTTACGGTTAACGTTGAACGTCCTAATTACAAATTTGCCTTTATCAAGTCTCGAAAATTAAATAGCTTGACAACTCCTGGTGGACAAGTAACATATCCAGCTTAAAAAAAAAGGCACTTACAATTGAGTAAGTGCCTTTTATTTTGTTGCATCTTTTAAAATAGTGAAGAAATCGCTATCGTTTACGATGGCATAATTTTCTCGATTATTAACAATATGCAGTGACTTTTTGTCTGAAATAAGATACATTGTATAACCTGTATTTAATGAAATCGTTATTCGGTAATCATACTCACTGGGTTTTATTGTTGTTTTAGCAAATTTTGCATTCTGAAAAGCTTGTATAAGCTTTTTTTGCGTTTCTTCTGGAATTTCAATTTGTGTATATATATCTTTTTTATTTGTATCAATGGTATGAACGGTTATAGTCTGCTTTTCCACATTAAAATCAGCGTTTTCGAATATCTCCGTTGCAGAGTATTCAGCATTTTTTATATCTGTTGTAGAGTGGTCAACGTGTTTTAATATATCTGTTGTGGAGTCGCTTTGGTCTTTTTTTGTAATTAAAAAGCCAACAGCGATGACGATTACAAGTAAAAACAATATAATTATATTTTTTTTCATATAGACCCCCTCTTTTTCTATTAACAGAATTATAACAAATTTTAGAAATTAATGAGTTTTTTTAAGGATTTTTGAAAAATGGTTGTCAAACTGTCTATAGATTTACCTTTAATAAAGAAAGGAGGGGTTCGATGGGAGAATATGAATTTTTAATTGGTTTGATTAGCAACACAGGCTTTCCGATTGTCGCTTTTTTACTGATCTTTTGGAAGTTCGATAAATCACTAGGATTGCTTGCAGAAGCTGTGAATAATAACACGAATGCAGTTCAATTATTATTACAAAAAGAAAACCAAGAAAAAAAATAAGTAATTAAATTGTTACAATAATAAATGATATTTCTTTCTATTTTTTTGATGTTAAATTTGTAAAATGAACATAATTATGGATGTGAATTTTCTTTTTTTGCCCTAAAATAGAACATATGTTTCTTTTTTGGATAGGAGTTGATTTTTTGATTCAAAATCGTCTATTAAAATCTTTTTTAGAAAATGAAAAAGTAAGCAAGCTGTATAAAAGTTATTTAGAGAATCCTGCCCCTCATACGAGAGACACTATTGAAAAATTATTTAAAATCCACGTTCGAAAAATTCAATTACTTAGTTATTTTTCCCATGTTTTGTATTTTGAATCTCAAAGATATGACAAACAAATCCGTTATAATAACCAAGTTAATCAGTTAACGTTAGATAAAGGCATTAACGATGGTGAAAACAAATTTATTGATTTAATTCCCGATGAAAGTATTGATGATTCTGAGTGGATACATTCTGCCTTCACTCATTTGGAAGTAATTTTCGAGGACAAGCAACTATATAATATTGTTTCGAAATTAGGACCAAAAAAGAAATATATATTGCATTCTATTTTTGTAGATAATCTCACGGAAGAAGAAATTTCAAAAAAATTAGGTACTTCAAAACAAGCTGTCAATAAAGCTAAAAACCAGGCTTTTCAAAAGATTAGGCTGGAGTATTCAAAAAAATCGAGGTGATGTTGATGCCAATAAATGAATTAAGTGAATTAAGAAGTATGGCATTCCAACAGGAGGTTCTAGATATGTTGCAGCCTAAAATTAAATCAGTTTTACATCAGACCAGTTTTCAAAATAGGATGGATTTAGAACAGGAAATTTCGTTAATGATCATTAGGGTTGTTAAAACAAAACAATTTAGAAAAGTACCTTCGTTTTTCGAACTTATTGAAAGTGAAAAAATTATATAAAAACGCTCCACTCTTTTTTCTCCGGAAATGGACAGCAGTTGTACCGTTACCTGGAGAAAAGTAATAGTATTATTAGTTAACTAATATAAACTAATATATTAGAAACTATTAGGAGAGTGAATAGTATGTGGGAGCTGACAAAAGACAACAACGTTTCCGAGCTTATTGCGAGTAAAAAATCGTTAAAAGAGCTTAGAAAGTTTTTAAATACACGTGATACAACCATAAGAGAAGTATTTAATTCATTAGGGTACTTCTATAATAAATCGCAACATGAATGGCAACGTGACGCCAATTTTCCGGATAAAGATATGACTTTTAATGAAGCATTGGCACAGTTAAAAGCAGTATCACCAAAGCAAACTCCTAAAGTGAATAGAAAACTAATAGAAGTTAATAAAGAGCTAATAAAAACTAATAAAGAACTAATAGAAACTAATAAAGAGGTAGCCGTCACCATTCCTAATAATGAACTAATAGAAACTAATAGTCAGCAAAACCTAGAGGTTTTGAACGCCATTGGCCTGTCAGAAAACGAGTTTCATGTGTTAAAAAAGATGATTCAAGAACGCATTCAGCAAGAGGATCAGCATGAACAGTTACCAATTTTTAATGAGATTGCGAAATTAAATACCAGAAGTAGAAAAAATAAAACGTATTACATTTCAGAGGAGTTAGTGGCAGAAGTAGATCGTGTGGCAGATGAGTTAAATATGAAAAAAATCACAGTTAGTTGAGGTTGCACTATTAGAATTTTTCAAGCGTCATGGCTCTATTCAATAAACTAATAGAAACTAATAGTCAGAGAATATATTTACAAGTTACGAACTTTAGCGTATGGTAAGAATAACTAAATCGAACGTAAAAAAGCCATTCCACAGTGACTAACATCGGATTGCCGTCCTTTGTTAATCGCCTTATCGTACCGAAACTACGATGCAGCTTATCGTGAAATGACTTATTTTTTACTGTTAGATGATACATAGTATCTATATATGTCATTCTAGTATGAATTAGACGACATTTCAACAAGTAATTAAAAGGTCATTCAAGATTATTCTTTAATCTAAAGCGTTTTGCATCGTTAAGACACGATGTGAAACACTTTTTGCTTCAAAAAGGGGCAACTACCATGAAAAATAAACTAAAAACTACACCAAACCAAGCAGTCCAAACATTTATTACATACGGCAATCAAAAAGGAGTTTCACAGTCAAAGAAGATCGCCTGCAGCAACTAGAAGAAACTTTGGCAGCACAAGGTATTTATCCTGGGGAGAAAGTACATAGAGTGTTAGAAAAATTGATTTATGACCTTACATACAACGGCATTATCAAAGTAAGCCGAGAGCATTTAAGTAAAAAATTAGAGGTTGGATTCAATACAATCTCAACAGCTTTCAAGTATATGGAGCAATCCAAGCTATTTATCCTGTCCAGAAACAAATCCGGAAAGACGAATAGTGGTTGTCGTGTCATTGTGGATGTGCAGCACGTTAATTTTGAAAGCATTTTAAGCGAAGTTTTTCATCTAAATGCGTATGAAATTGCAATCGTAAAAGATGAATTTAAACAACCAAATAAACATCAAAATAAACATCAGGATTTGGCTCAAAACACTGTTATATCAACGCTGAATGGCTCAAATTCGACTCTTAACTATAATAACCAAATTAAAACAATAAAAGATATAAAGACGTCTACTAAGCATGCGTCTGATAAGAAAAGTACTCTTTACAATCGTTTAAAAGACCTTTATCAAGCCCGTACAGGCTCTTTAGAGGGCTTTAAAGCCTTTGTGGGTGTTATCTATAGGTAGTTGGAAAAAAATCAAACAAGGACAAGCTAGGGCTATATCACGGCCATTTAGAAACAATCATGTATCAATCCTTAGATGCAGC
This sequence comes from Lysinibacillus sp. BNK-21, assembly GCF_048684915.1. NCBI lineage: Bacteria > Bacillati > Bacillota > Bacilli > Caryophanales > Bacillaceae > Lysinibacillus > Lysinibacillus sp. BNK-21. The sequence continues at coordinate 23,195 of NZ_JBLQTS010000003.1, forward strand.
CATTTCAGCGAGCGATCAATACGTGAAAACCAACCGTTTAGCCTTACTAAGTGCCATTATTCGCAACAAAATCAACAATTTAACGGCTGAATACATATACAGTAAGAAAGAAAACTAGAAAAGTAGAAGTAGTCCCAGCATGGTTTACGACGCGTCATGAGCAAGAAGAAGAAGTAACCGAAGAAAAGAAAGCCTATTTTGCACAAGAACGTGAGCGAATTTTGGCCAAGTTACGGGATCTTTAATCCAATGAGGAATGGTGAAAAATCATACCTCTAGTTTACTGTGCTCATTTTTACTATTGAAGATAGGAGTGGAAAGAAACATGCAAAAAAATAACGCATTGTTAGGAGTTCATATTCGAAGTAAAAAAGAGGCAGCAGTATTAAAGCTGCATCACAAACAATATATATGGCTTATTCCAGAACATTTAATGGAGTTGAATATCCAACCAGGAGATATTGTAGCAGTTGGAAAAGGTGCTCCCGTTCTAGTGATGGCTGTTTTTAGAGATGATACAGAATCTCATAAATATATCTATAGGTTCTTAGAAAGATCTCCACAATCTTCGGAGAAATTAATGAAGATTTAATAAACATTTTCCTTTCTAGTTTGATGGAAAAATCAAATTAGAGGCCATTAACGTTTGTTTTAAGATGCTTATTTTATTTTTGCCTTATTTAACTTCATGTTTTAATTTCAAAAGGCTTAAAAAGCTCGTAAGAAGCTTGAGAATTTCGAACCTCCAAAGATTGGCATTGAATTTGGGTCTTATCGAACACCCCTTTTCCGACTTACTAATTGATGTGATGTTGAAAAGAGATTTTATGCAAAGTTTTATACAACATTTTCATCGAATTTCGGACGGTTTTTGCCTATTTCACAATGATGTATAAAAAATGTATAGCAATTTTGAGGCGTGTCATTACAAGAACATTGTAATGACGGGCTTTTTC